>NZ_JAMPQD010000007.1:0-11024 GCF_028482245.1 Providencia sp. PROV129 | reverse complement strand
GCCTAGCTGCAATTTGAACTATTTAGGGGATGGATCCCGCGTGTTGTTCAAACCGCAGTGTTGTTGACTACGCTCATTCGCGCTAGTCACATACTTGTGTATGCTCCTAACGACTTATTCACTTGTCACCTAGCTGCAATTTGAACTATTTAGGGATAGATCCCGCGTGTTGTTCAAACCGCAGCGTTGTTGACTACGCTCATTCGCGCTAGTCACATACTTATGTATGCATCCTAAGGATGCCTTCGTTTGACGCCTAGCTGCAATTTGAACTATTTAGGGATGGATCCCGTGTGTTATTCAAATCGCAGCGTTGTTGTCTGCACTCAGTTAGCTAACTGATAGCTTGCTAAGTTCAAGTTATCGCGCTAAAACAATGTTTCCATAGGTTTTATAATTTAACTATAGCATCTGTGAGCACAAATTGTGTGATTTGATTACGTTATCTTAAAATTGCTAAAAGCTCTATGAGCATTGTGATAATAAGTGCTTATTTGTGATAGCAACCAAATGCAAATTGGGCTAGGATCAACGATTAAGTGCGAGTCAAAAGCATCGTTGTATTGTCTGACATGTCGTGGCAATCAGTCTATGACATAAGCTATTTTAGCTTAATTATAAAAGGTTTACAGGATGGAACAACAAACCGAAGTCGTCGAATGGGTCGATATTGTCGATGAGGATAATAACGTTATTGCTCAGGCAACCCGCAGCCAAATGCGTGCTGAAAACTTACGGCATCGTGCGACGTATATTGTTGTGCATGATGGAATGGGGAAGATCTTAGTCCAGCGACGCACGGATATTAAAGATTTCCACCCTGGTTTTTTAGATGCCACAGCAGGTGGTGTTGTTACCCAAGGTGAAAATATTCTTGATTCAGCAAAACGTGAAGCGGAAGAGGAGCTGGGTATCGCAGGTGTACCATTTGCAGAGCATGGTCATTTTTATTTCGAGGATGAGCATTGCCGCGTGTGGGGTGGGTTATTTAGCTGTGTTAGCCATGGCCCTTTTGCACTGCAAGAGTCAGAAGTGGTTGAGGTAAGTTGGCTTACACCAAAAGAAATTAGCGCACGTTGTGATGAATTTACACCTGATTCATTAAAAGCGCTTTCTTTATGGCTCACTCGTAACAATGAGTCCGAAAAAGCCATCACTTGTGCTGAAAACTTATAATCCCCCAGTTTTAAATCGTAAAAGGGCTATTTTTTGTAGTCCTTTTCATTTTTTCACCAAAATTCAAATCTCTAGCAAGGTTAATTTTTGACTAATATATAACTATTAGTTATATCCAACTTACACCTTACACGATGTATTCATTTCAACTCTCGATATAATAAGCGAACTTATTATTTCGCTCGTCATATTGTGAATTTATTTAGCGATCAGAACGACGGATTGAGAAAACAACAATGACAATTCAAAAAACCGAGTCACTTTTAAAGCAACAACACCTTGAAAACGTAACAAATAAAGCCCGTGAAATTATGGAGCGTGATGGAATTGAAGCGCTAATTGCCACAGTTGGTGATAATTTTTATCATTTAACAGGGTTTGCAAGCTTCTTTATGTATACTTTTAGGCAGACAGGTTCTGCCATTGCCGTGATCTTCCGTGATCCCACGGTAAAATCACTGGTGATCATGAATGAGTTTGAAGCCGCGAACTTAAGCTTACAAATGCCAAATGCGCAAATTAAAACCTTTCCAATTTGGGTGGATGTTGACGACCCTTATAACCCTGATAATGGCAAAGTGGTGAAAGCAAGGCCGATCAATAGCCCAATCGAAACCATTTTTAATTTATTAAAAGACGCTTTATCTGAGGCGGGGGTGTATGGCAAACCTGTTGCGATTGAGCTTAACCAAATTACCTACACGGGTAAAAACTGGTTAGACAAAGTCATTCCAGAACTAAACTTAGTTGATTCCTCACCGCTTTTTAATGAATTACGCATGATCAAAAGTGAGTGGGAGATTAACCATCTGCGAAAATCAGCCCAAATTACTGAGGCAGGCATTGAAGCAGCTAGCCAGCTCATTCGTGTTGGCTGCACATCCGCGGAACTAACCGCGGCTTTTAAAGCGAAAGTAATGTCCTTTCCTGAAACCAATTACAGTCGTTTTCACTTAATTTCAGTAGGAAGTGATTTTTCACCTAAAATGTTGCCAGACAATGTGCCTGCAAAAGAAGGGGACTTAATTAAGTTTGATTGTGGTGTGGATGTCGCTGGATACGGTGCAGATATTGCACGTACCTTTGTGGTAGGTAAACCCAATGAAAAGGTGAGAGCGATTTACCAAACGATATTAAAAGGCCATCAATATATGTTGAGTCGTATTGCGCCAGGAGTTGCGTTGAGTGACGTATTTAACGAAACCATGGCATTAATTCGCTCATCAGGTTTACCGCACTATAATCGTGGCCATTTAGGGCATGGTGATGGCGTGTTTGTTGGTTTAGAAGAAGCGCCTTTTGTCAGTGCTGCAACCACCGAAGTATTCCGCGCGGGGATGGTCATGAGTTTGGAAACACCTTACTACGGTATTGGTGTTGGTGGAATTATGATTGAAGACATGTTACTGATTACAGAAGAGGGTGTTGAAATGTTAAGTTATTTACCTCGTGAATTGATTTCTTTCGAATAATAAAAATAAGGATTCTTTATGAGATGGTATCACTACCTCGTTATTTTCCCTGTATTGGCATTAACCGTTGGAATTTATTATGCCAATGAGGTTGAGCCCTTTGTAATGGGGTTACCTTTTTTGATGTTTTGGATTGTGGCATGGGTGATCGTGACAGCACTTATCATGTTATTAATTAATGTGTTAGACAATAAAAATCTTAAGGAAACGTCATGAGTTCCGCATTAATTATTATTACGGTATTTTTCCTTTTCAGCATTTATTTGGCGATTAGAGCGAAAAAGGGAAAAACCATGGATCATGAAGGATGGTCTGTGGGAGGGCGAAGCTACGGGGCACTGCTCGTTTTCTTACTGAGTGCAGGGGAAATCTACACCACCTTTACGTTTCTGGGGGGAAGTGGTTGGGCATATGGTAAAGGCCCCGCAATCCTCTATACCTTGGCTGTAAATGCGTTTATGGGGATATTTTTATATTGGGTGCATCCGCGGGTCTGGCGCTTTGCAAAAGATAACGATGTTAGAACTATCTCTGAATTATTTACCAAGAAATATAATAGCCAAGGGCTTGGGTTGTTAATTAGCCTAATTTCAATTGCGGCAATGGTGCCATTATTTGTGCTCCAATTGAAAGGTCTTGGTATTATTGTTTCACAAGCGTCTTATGGTGCGATCCCTGCAGATATGGCGATTTGGATTGGTATTATTGCTGTTACGCTGTTTGTGATGATTTCAGGTATACATGGGTCAGCTTGGACATCCGCACTAAAAGATTTAATGATCTTAATTGTTGTGGTGTTTATTGGGATTTATATTCCGTTGCATTATTACGGCAGCTTTGGTGATATGTTTAAAGCCATTGATACCGCCATGCCGAGCTTCTTAACCTTCCCAAAAACAGGGCTGAATATTCCTTGGTATATTTCCACAATATTCCTATCTGTCGTGGCCTATTTTTGCTGGCCTCACTATATGGCGGCGGTATTTACCGCTAAGGATGAAAAATCACTTAAGCGAAATAGTATTTTAATTCCAGCGTATAGCTTGATTATGCTTTTTGCCTTTTTTGTTGGTTATGCGGCGATATTGCAAATTCCACACCTTGAAGGTTCAGCAGTGGATTTATCACTATTTGAAATATCGAAAGAGACGTTTTCACCTGTTGTTGTTGGTTTTATCGGTGCAGCAGGGATGTTAACTGCCTTAGTGCCAGGTTCGATGCTACTACTAACGACCTCCAATATGTTGGCGGGCGTGGTACAAAAAGCGGTGGGTGCAAGTGAAGAAAAGCGTCAGTCTGGTGTCTATGCGCGCTATATGGTGCCATTAGTGGCATTAGTAAGTTTGTACTTTATTTTTCATAGCAATGACACGTTAGTGGCAATTATGCTGCTCGGTGTAAATATTGTGGCGCAATTTTTCCCTGCGTTATTGATGAGTTTTAAACAGCAAAACCCAATGACGCCAGCGGGAGCTATCTGTGGGATTTCAGCGGGGGTATTATTTCTCGCTGTGACCTATATCGAGAAAATTTCGTTAGCACAATTGTTCCCTTGGTTAGGGGAACAACTGAGTTTTATGAATATCGGTATTGCTGCATTTATTCTGAATATTATTGTTGCGGTGGTGGTGTCGTTATTTACCCATAAAAAGTAATATTACGACACCAACCTAAAATAAATACCCGCTTTATGCGGGTATTTTTATGCCAATTATTTACGAGACAGCTGAACACACAATACGCCAGCAATGACCAAACCTATGCCGAATATTTTACCGAACGGTATTGGATTTTGTGGCATACCAAACCAGCCGAAGTGCTCTATCAAAGCCGAAATGATTAATTGCCCTGCAATTACCATAACAAAGAAGGTCGTACTGCCAATCTTAGGAACTAAAATCAATGCCGAAGTGAGGTAAATCATACCGGCCATCCCACCAAACCATATCCAAATAGGTTGGCTGAATAGTTCAACGCTAAAATTGGGTTTTGGCACTTTAAAAACAAATAATAGTGGAATAAGAACGATAATACTGATAATCAGTGAAATGGCACTCGCCCAAAGCGGATGCCCCAAATGGCGGGCTAATACGGCGTTACTTGCAGCTTGAATCGGGACGACAACCCCTGCAAATAGAGCAGCCAAAGCTAAAATAATTCCAGATAATGAAAGTGTAGACATATAAACCTCAAAGTTAACAGGGGAATATGATTGATTTAAGATAAGCTTAATGAGCGGGGAACTGATTAGGAAATGAACATTTTTATAAGGTGATATTCGCCAGATGAATAACTTAAGAAGATTAGATGTGAATCAATTAGTTACCTTATTGGTACTATTGCGAGAACGTCATGTTAGCCGTGCTGCGGAGGCTTTATATAAAAGCCAGCCCGCAGTTAGTCATACTTTGAATCAGCTTCGTGAATTATTTCAAGACCCACTTTTGGTGCGCTGGCAGGGGCAGTATCAATTAACCAGTAAAGCGGAATCATTATATGGGCCATTAGCACAGGCATTGGAACAGTTGGACTACTTGATTACTCAGCAAGACTTTCAGCCTGCTTTGTGCCATCGACGGTTTAATATTGCGCTGTCAGATTATGGTGCGGCAATAATTGCACAACCGCTTACGCATTATCTGCGATTACATGCACCTGATGTGGATTTGAAAATTTGGCATTGTAGCCGAGAAGAAATGCAAAACAAGTTGCTAGAAGGGAGTTTAGATTTAGCATTTGGCGTGTTTAATGCGCTAGATAATACACTACGTGCGCAGTCGGTTTTTCAAGATAAAATGGTGAGTGTGGCAGATAAATCAATTTGCCCAAACGGAATGATGGAGCTGAACGAATGGTTATCTTATCCGCATGTCGCAGTGAGTATGAAACCGTTTGATACAAACGAGGTGGATTTGCAATTAAAACGCTTAAATCAGCATAGGCGTGTCGCTATAACAGTACCTTATTGGCAAGTTGCTCCACAACTTATTGTAGGTACAGATCTCATCTTAACTATCGCTCAAAAGATTTTTTCACAGAAAATAGATGAACACTGTGTGATATTTGAACCGCCGATTGCTATTTCGCCTCTTGATTTTCAAATGATTTGGCATGAACGAAGTGATGCAGATAACGCGTTGAATTGGCTAAGAGAGATTATTGTTAGTTTATTAATATAATAAAAAATGCCAGTCAGTGACACTGGCTGGCATTCATCGCAATAATTGATTAACTATGCGTTTTCGTTTTGTACTGCTTGGATAGCGGTTAACGCAACGGTATAAACGATGTCATCAACTAATGCACCACGAGACAAGTCATTGACAGGTTTACGCATACCTTGCAGCATTGGGCCGATTGATACGAGGTCAGCCGAACGTTGTACCGCTTTATAGGTGGTGTTACCCGTGTTCAGATCAGGGAAGATAAACACCGTTGCTTTACCTGCAACAGGGGAGTTAGGCGCTTTCGATTTTGCCACGTCAGCCATTACCGCTGCATCATACTGCAATGGACCATCAATCATCAGGTCAGGGCGTTTTTCTTGCGCTAAACGGGTTGCTTCACGCACTTTTTCAACATCACTACCTGCGCCGGAATCACCTGTTGAGTAAGAGATCATTGCAACACGAGGGTCGATACCAAATGCTTTTGCAGAATCCGCAGATTGGATAGCGATTTCAGATAATTGCTCAGCGGTTGGATCTGGGTTGATTGCACAGTCACCATAAACAAAGACTTGCTCAGGTAACAACATAAAGAACACCGATGAAACCAGTGAGCTACCTGGCGCAGTTTTGATCAACTGAAGCGGCGGACGGATAGTGTTGGCGGTGGTATGTACGGCACCTGATACAAGCCCATCTACTTCGCCTTTTTCGAGCATCAATGTACCGAGAACCACGTTATCTTCAAGTTGTTCACGAGCAACAACTTCGGTCATGCCTTTGCTCTTACGTAGCTCAACAAGGCGTGCAACGTATTCTTCACGAACCTTAACTGGGTCAACGATTTCAATACCCGTACCTAATTCAATGCCCTGTGCAGCAGCAACACGGCGGATATCGTCAGGGTTGCCTAACAGAACACACGTTGCGATACCGCGTTCAGCACAGATAGACGCTGCTTTAACCGTACGAGGTTCATCACCTTCAGGCAGAACGATACGTTTGCCCGCTTTGCGTGCTAATTCGGTTAATTGGTAGCGGAATGCTGGTGGAGACAAACGGTTTGGACGTTCAGAGTCAGCGACTAAAGATTCAATCCAGTCGCTACTAATATGGCGAGCCACGTAGTTTTGAATTTTTTCGATACGTTCATGGTCATCCGCAGGTACTTCTAAGCTGAAACTTTGTAGATTTAGGGAGGTCTGCCATGTGTTGCTTTTCACCATGAAGACAGGTAAGCCAGTTTCGAACGCTTGTTCGCACAGTTGACGAATAGGGGCATCGATGTTGTAGCCACCCGTTAACAGAACCGCACCAATTTCAACACCGTTCATTGCCGCTAAAGATGCTGAAACCAGTACGTCAGGGCGGTCAGCAGAGGTCACTAACAGTGAGCCTGGACGGAAGTGCTCAAGCATGTGCGGGATGCTACGCGCACAAAATGTGACAGATTTAACGCGGCGAGTTTTGATTTCACCTTCGTTAACAATCTCCGCACCTAAGTGTTTTGCCATGTCGATTGCACGCGTGGCGATTAAATCGAAGTTCCATGGAATAGACGCGAGCACAGGCAGATTTAGCGCAGAAAGTTGCTTAGGATCGAGATTTGCAACGGTTGCTTTGGTTGAATCATCAAAGATTTCAGATAGGTCAGGGCGAGTGCGGCCTTGTTCATCAACGGGTGCATTCACTTTATTAATGATAACACCGATAATATTTTTATTACGTTGACCACCAAATTCGTTACGAACCAGCTCTAAACGCTCTTGCATTTGAGTGATTGAGCTGTTGCCCGTCGCAGTGACAAAAACAATTTCAGCGCCTAACGTTTTGGCTATCTCATAGTTTAATGACTGAGCAAAAGAGTGTTTACGCGTTGGCACTAAGCCTTCAATTAAAATCACTTCCGCATTTTTAGTATGATCATGGTAACGAGCCACGATCTCTTCCATTAATACGTCTTTTTTAGAGGATGTCAGCAGTGATTCAACGTATTCCATGGTCAGTGGTTCAACAATGGTCGTAATACTTGAATGGGAGCGCAGAACTTCAGTAGTTTGGTCTTTATTGCCAGAGATGCGGGGCTGTGCGATAGGTTTGAAAACGCTTAATTGAACACCTTTTTGTTCCATTGAGCGAACGACACCAAGGCTAACGCTTGTTAAGCCAACGCTGGTGCCGGTAGGTATTAACATAATTGTACGTGACACGGGAACCTCTTTATTTCGGTTACTCTAATGACAAAACGATACCGCCAGCATTTGCTGGCGGTAGAAGTTTCTTATGCGGTTAAACGCGCAGTATCTTGAGCGATAACCAACTCTTCATTGGTTGCGATAACCAGCGCTGGACGGCTGTTATCGGTAGTGATTAAACCTTCTTTGCCGAAGCGTGCCGCTAAGTTACGTTCGTGGTCATATTCGAAACCAAGGATAGCCAGTTTCTTCAGGGTAATTTCACGAACTTGTGCGGAGTTTTCACCAATACCACCTGTGAAGATGATAGCATCAAGACGGCCTTCCATTAGTGCACTGTATGCACCAACGTATTTCGCTAAACGGTGGCAAAAAACGTCCATTGCACGGGTTGCATCTTCTTTTGTGCCATAGTTGTCTTCAACATAGCGACAATCGCTTGTTACACCAGTTAAGCCTAATAAGCCAGATTCTTTAGTCAGCATTTTATTGATTTGATCAACACTCATGCCTAAAGCGTCATGTAAATGGAAAATGATGGCAGGGTCGATATCACCACTACGTGTTCCCATGACTAAGCCTTCTAATGGGGTTAAGCCCATAGAGGTATCAACACATTGACCGTTAACAATCGCAGTGACAGAACCGCCGTTGCCTAAATGGCAAGTGATAACGTTTAATTCTTCAACAGGTTTGTTGAGTTTTTTCGCCGCTTCACGAGAAACATAGAAATGGCTTGTGCCGTGTGCGCCGTAACGGCGGATGCTATGTTCAGAATACAATTCGTATGGCAGGGCATACAGATAGGCTTCTTGTGGCATTGTCTGATGGAACGCGGTGTCAAATACAGCCACGTTTTTGTTGATCAGATGAGGGAATGATTTTCTTGCCTCTTCAATACCAATTAGGTGAGCAGGGTTATGCAGTGGAGCAAATGGGATTGCCGCTTCAATACCTTCAATCACGTCGTCAGTGATTAAAACAGAAGAGGTGAATTTCTCGCCGCCGTGAACAATACGGTGACCGATCGATGTAATTTGCGCTGACAACTCAGGTTTTTCAGCAAGAATGGTGTTAACAATGAAATTCAATGCTTCGCTATGCGCCGCACCAGCACCTAAAGGAGCTTCCTTTTTAGCACCATCCATTTTCCATTTAATACGGGCTTCAGGGAGATTGAAACACTCAGCTAAACCGGATAAAAACTCGTCACCGTTAGTTGGATCGATGATGGCGAATTTCAGTGAGGAGCTACCGCAGTTTAGAACCAGTACCAGCTTACTTGACATGGAAATACCTATCGTTAATTGTTGTTGTGAAGCCTTTAAAAAACATGAAAAAGACTCAGATATAAAAATATGGCGTGTTAGAGCCTAGCGTATTTATGAACTGAAACATCATGATTGATATCATGTTAAAGGCGAAAAAGTTAAAGATCTTGGTAATCTTCAAGGGTTTTATAAAGCTATCGTTACTCTTTTGTGCAAAGTGCAATATAAAAGAAAACTTCGCATCTGGTGTTGAAATAACGACCAAAACCCCAATATATAACTGTTGTCTATCTTTTTATTAAAAAGATGGATAAAGCGATAAAGTAACAAATTCAACAGCAATTCTAAATGTGGCAGATTCTACTAAAAATATTTTATATTTTATACGTTTTTTTTAAAAATAGGTCGTTTGATTGATTAAAATCATAAGTGTCGTATAAAGTGTAGTTATAGCACGAAGTTAGGTATTTATTAGAATAGCTGATTTTAATGAAAGTCGCTTATCTTAAGGTAAATTGAATAAAATAATTTGTTTAACTTAAGTGTGCGTTCTTGTTCACAATGGCGTAAGCTTAACGGCAGCTAGTCAGTTTTAGAAGTGCATAGGAAACGATTCATGAGTACATTGCAAAACACACCTCCAGGTTTTTTTAAACGCTTCAGATTAGGCAATCGATATCTGAAAATTTTTCCTATGGAAAAAAAACTGTCACCTATCTTCCCTGAAATCAGAATTAATAAAGCGGTACGTTTTGGTATTCGCTTTATGCCACCCATTGCTATTTTCACGCTCGCCTGGCAAATCGCTTTAGGTGGGCAGCTTGGCCCCGCCATCGCAACCGCATTATTTGCCTGCAGTTTACCAATGCAAGGGTTGTGGTGGTTAGGGAAACGTGCGTCTACACCATTGCCATCTGGCTTGCTGAGCTGGTTTTATGAGATCCGTGATAAATTTACGGCGGCTGGAATAGCAATGGCACCTGTTGAACAACAGCCTGATTATATGGCGTTGGCTGACCTTCTTAAGCGTGCATTTAACCAATTAGATCGCTCTTTTATGGAAGATGTTTAGCAAAAAATGGCTGTACAGTTATTGTTAAAAGCTAGATTTAACAATAAGTAATACAAAAAGCGTGTTTAGATCAATAAAAGCGATGTTTTCACTGTCTTAGATGTGGGTTGAGTGCGAAGATAAGCCATACTTTTCTGTAGGAGAGCTGTGATGGAAATGACGAATGCCCAACGCCTGATTTTATCAAATCAATACAAAATGATGACAATGTTAGACCCAGATAACGCGGAACGTTATCGCCGCCTGCAAACAATTATTGAACGCGGTTTTGGGTTACAGATGCGTGAGCTAGACAGAGATTTCGGTCATTTAAGCGAAGAAACGTGTCGCACAGTGATTGAAATTATGGAGATGTACCATGCACTGCAAGTTTCCTACAGTAATTTGCCTGAAAAACAAGATATTGATGGTCGCCGAGTCCAATTTTTAGGTTTTGATGCAGCAACAGAAGCACGCTATTTAAGCTATGTGCGTTTTATGGTGAACACAGAAGGGCGTTATACCCATTTTGATAGCGGAACTCATGGGTTCAACTCACAAACGCCAATGTGGGAGAAATATGTGCGGATGTTGTCGATTTGGCATGCGTGTCCAAGGCAGTATCATCTATCAGCGGTGGAGATTTCCCAGATCTTAAACGCCTAATGCTCGTCATTCTTCGCGCTGTCGCG